>NZ_ALNM01000022.1:0-18798 GCF_000292955.1 Selenomonas sp. CM52 | reverse complement strand
CGGCTCGCGCGTCAGGCGGCGCCCAGTCTGCCGCTGCATGCGAGCACGCAGATGACCGTGCACAATCTGGAAGGCGTGCTCCTTCTTCAGGAGATGGGCTTTGAGCGAGTCGTGCTCTCGCGCGAGCTTTCGTTGGAGGATATCCGCTATATCACGGCGCACTGTCAGGTGGAGATTGAGACTTTCGTGCATGGGGCGCTTTGCGTCTGCTACTCGGGGCAGTGTCTGATGAGCAGCATGATCGGCGGCAGGAGCGGCAATCGCGGTCGCTGTGCGCAGCCGTGTCGTCTGCCCTATACGCTCGTCGATGAGACGGGCGCGGATGTTCTCGGCAAGGATGCGGGGCAGTTCCTGCTCTCGCCCAAGGATTTGAAGACCATTGAGCTTTTGCCGGAACTCTTGGAGAGCGGCATCGCTTCGCTGAAGATCGAGGGACGCATGAAGCGTCCCGAGTACGTCGCTGTCGTCGTCGACGCCTATCGCCGCGCCATCGACGCCGTCGAGGCGGGCAGGGAACTGCCGAGCGCGGCAGAGGATGAAAAGGCGCTCGCGCAGATCTTCAACCGCGATTTCACGACAGCCTACCTAAAGGAGCGTCCGGGGCGCACGATGATGAGCGATTCCCGGCCGAACAATCGCGGCCTTCTCGTCGGGCGAGTCTTGGAAAATGACAGGACGGCGGGGCGCGTGAAACTGAAGCTCTCGGGCGATCTGGCCGAGGGAGATCAGCTGGATTTCTGGGTCAAGGTCGGCGGCAGGAAGACAGCGACGGTGACGGATCTCTGCGACAAGAAGGGGCGCTCCTGTCCTACGGCGAAGGCGGGCGAGGAGGTCACATTGCCTCTCGATGCGCCCGTGAAGCCGCACGACCGCGTGTTCAAGGTGTTCGACGCACATCTCATGGAGAAGGCACGCAGCTTTTTCCGCGCGGGCGCTCCCGTGCGGCGCGTGCCCGTGGCGGCGCATGTCCGCGTGCGCCTAGGTGAGCCCCTTTCCATCGCCTTGCGTGATCGGGACGGCTTTACGGCACAGGCGGAGACGGAGTTTCATGCGGAATCTGCAAAGAAGCGACCGTTGGATGCAGCGACCGTTGAAAAGCAGCTGCGCCGTATCGGCACGACGATCTTTTCCTTGGGGGAAATCTCCCTCGATATGGAGGATGGCGTGATGGTTCCCGTCAGCGAGATCAACGAGGCGCGGCGCAGGGCGTTCGCTGCCTTGCAGGAAGAGCGCATGGCGCACTATCACCGCGCAGCCCTGCCTGCGTTCCGCTATGAAGAAGCGCCTGCCCGCGCCAGAGGCAAGGGCGAGGCGCGTATCGCGGCGGCGACGGACACGCTCGCCGGCGTGCGCGAGGCGCTGCGCTCAGGCGCCGACGAGATCGTCTTCGGCGGCGATTCCTACCATCATCGTGCGATTCCCCTGCGCGACTACGCGGAGGCGGCGCAGCTCGCACGCGGCGCAGGATGCGCCATCGTGTTCAACACGCCGCGCCTCGTGCTGCGCCGCGACATGACGGCATGGAGAAAACTCGTCGAGGGTTTCGTGCGCCTTTCGCCCGACGCCGTCAGTGTCCACAACTTCGGCACGCTCCGCGTCGTGCGCGAGGCGGGGCTGAAATTTTATGCCGATGCGTCGCTTCCCGTCATCAACTGCCGGGCTCTTGCGGAGCTTGCAGAAATGGGAGCGAGCCGCGCCGTTCTTTCGCCCGAGCTTACGCTGGAGCAGGCGGGGGCGCTTGCCGTGCGTGCACCTTTTCCCGTCGAGTGCATCGTCGAGGGAAATCTTGAACTCATGGTATCTGAATACTGCGCCTTGGGCAGTTTCCTCGGCGATGCAGCGTCAGGCTCGTGTTCGATGCCGTGCTGCAAGGGAAAGACGCGCTACGCCTTGTTGGACAGGAAGGACATGAAATTTCCGCTCGTATTCGACCAGTCATGCCACATGCACGTCCTCAACGGCAAGCGCCTTTCGATGCTGCTTCATGCGATGGAGTTTGCGCCGCGTGGCATCTCTTTTTTACGCATCGACGGGCGCTTCATGGAAGCGGCGGAACTGGGAAGACGCGTGCGCCTTTACAAGGAATGGAGCCGCTTTTCAGGAAGGCTCATCAAGGAGCAGGAGGAATATCTGAAGGAGCTTGAGGGCAAGGATGTGACGCGCGGCCATTATTTCCGCGGCGTGCAGTAAAAGAGAAAGGTAATGTATGGAAAAGGAAACACTCGACACGCTTGAGTACGACAAGATTCGCGCGATGCTGGAAGCGAAGGCAGGCTCCGTCCTCGGCAAGGAGAAGGCACGAGCCGTCCTTCCGTCGGGCGATTTTGCTGAGGTAGAGGAGCTTCTGCGCGAGACGGAGGAGGCGGTTCGCCTCTCGGCTTTTTCCTCGCCGCCCATGGGCGGAGTCTTCGACATCCGCGAGTCTCTGGCAAAGGCCGAGCGCGGCGCCGTGCTCGACCTCGGCGATTTTACCGATCTTCTGAGCACGATGCGCGCGATGCGAGCTGTCAAGCGCTTCTTCAAAGAAGTGGAGATGGACTTGCCGCTCATCAAGGAGCAGGCAAAGGGCATCGAGATTCTCGGGCAGTTGGAACGCAGGCTGGAAAACAGCGTCGACGAGCACGGCAATTTGCTCGACGACGCGAGCGTCGAGCTTTCGCGTATACGGCGTGAATTGCGCTCAGGCAGACGCAGGGCGAAGGAGCAGATGGAAGCCATCCTGCACCGCACGGAGTATCAGAAATTCTTTCAGGATGCCATCATCACACAGCGTGCGGAGCGAAATGTCATACCGATCAAGCAGGAGTATCGCCAGAGCTTTCCAGGCATCGTCCACGACCAGTCGGCGAGCGGCGCGACGCTTTTCATCGAGCCGATGGCTCTCGTCGATCTCAACAACGATCTCAAGCAGCTTGCGCTCGCGGAGAAGACTGAGGTGCAGCGCATCCTGCGTCTTCTCTCGCAGGAAGTTGGAAAGAACGGCAGTGTTCTCGAAGGGAACTGTGCCATACTCGCCTCTCTTGACTTCATCTTCGCACGGGCGAAGCTTGCGGCCGATATGCAGGCGACGCGCCCCGCGATCAATCGCGAGGGAAGGACGAAGCTCGTCGCCGCGCGTCATCCGCTGATCGATGCGGCAAAGGTCGTGCCCATTGACATCGCGCTTGGAGAATCGTATCGTATGCTGCTCATCACAGGACCAAATACGGGCGGCAAGACAGTCAGCTTGAAGACGATCGGCCTCTTTGCGCTCATGGTACAGTCGGGCTGCTACATCCCTGCCGCCGCAGGATCTGAGATTTCCGTATATACGAATGTCTATACGGTCATCGGCGACGAGCAGAGCATCGAGCAGAGCCTCAGCACATTTTCCGCGCACATGTCGCATCTGGTCAAACTCTTGGAATGTGTCGAGGGCACGGATCTCCTGCTGCTCGATGAGATCGGCGCGGGAACCGACCCCGAGGAAGGGGCGGCTCTCGCCATGGCGATCCTTGAGCAGTTCCTCGCACGCGGCGCCTCGACGATCGTGACGACGCATTACTCGGAGCTGAAGACGTTCGCTTTTACGCGCGAGGGCATCGAAAATGCCTGTGTGGAATTCGATGTCGAGACGCTGCGCCCGACGTACCGTCTGCTGACGGGGATGCCGGGCGCAAGCAACGCCTTTGCTATCAGCCGCCGCCTCGGCCTTTCGGAAGCGGCGATCCTGCGTGCACAGCAATTCATCAAGGCCGATCATGCGCAGTTCGAGAAGGTCGTGAACCAGCTCGAAAGCGAGAAGCTCATGTACGAGCAGAGGAACGCCGACATCCTGGAAAGGCAGCAGCGCGTGGCGAAGCTTGAGGAAAAGACGCAGGCGCTGAAGGATGAGATTCGCGAGAAGAAGGAGCAGATGCTCAAGAAGGCGAGGCAGGAGAGCGCAAATCTCGTGCGGCGCACGCGGCGCGAGGCGGAGGAGATCATCAAGAGCCTCAAGGTGCAGTTCGACGACCTCGGCATAGAGAGCCGCCGCCGTGCCATGCAGGAGGCGCGGGAGAAACTGCAGGAAGCGGCGGAGCGCTCGCGCACGGGACTCCTCCCCGGCAAGGCGTACAAAGAGAAGATCGACATGCAGAAGCTCGCTGTCGGCGATGTCGTCTATGTGCGAAAGCTCGACCAAAAGGCGACGGTGCTCAAGATCCAAGGCGCAAATATCGAGGTGCAGCTCGGCAATCTCAAGACGTATGTCAAGGCGGGAGACTGCCGCTTTGTCGAACGTGCGAGGAAGGAGCAGCCCGCCGCGAGAGGAAGCGGCGGCACGAAGGGGGCGGGGGCGCTTCTGCAGAAGACGGCGAACCTGCATCGTGAGATCGATGTGCGCGGGCTCATGGTCGACGAGGCGGAGCAAGTGCTCGGTAAGTTCCTCGACGATGCCGTCGTCGGCGGACTCGGCCAGGTGCTCATCATCCACGGCAAGGGGACGGGAGCACTCAGAAAGGGTATCCACGATTATCTCAAGCATCACAAGAGCGTCGCCCGCTTCAACTTCGCCGACATCAGCGAGGGCGGTACGGGCGCGACGCTCGTCGATTTGCAGTGATGGAAGAGCGGGCAATAATGTCTTGCTCTGCCACTTTCGTTGCAGTATAATGAAAAGCATATCGTTGAATAGATCAGGAGGAGCTTCTTCATGGAAAAACGTACCGATGCGACGCGCGCCTCACGGCAGCAGCTGCAGAGACGTCTGGCACCGAAGTCGAATCCGAAGCCGCCGCCGAAGAAGAAAAGCCGCGGCGGCAATATTGTGCGCGCTCTCGTGGGTTTCCTCATCCTTGTTTTCGTCATGCTCGTCGGCATCGGCTGCGGCTTTTTGACGGCGAGCATGAATACGAAAGAAAATCTCGTTGAGGACATCCGTCCGCCGGCGTCGTCTCATATCTATGACATCAACGGCAACGAAATCGCCAATGTTCATGCAACAGAGAACCGTGAGCCGGTAAAGCTCGCGCAGATTCCGAAAAATCTGCAGAATGCTTTCGTCGCAGTCGAGGACAACCGCTTCTATGAGCACATGGGCGTCGACCCGCGCGGCATTCTGCGCGCCGTCTATGCCAACGTCACGGGCAGGACGATCTCCGAGGGCGGTTCGACGATCACGCAGCAGCTCGCCAAAAATGCTTACCTGACGCAGGATCGGACGCTCAAGCGCAAGGTACAAGAAGTGTTCCTTGCTCTGCAGATCGAGCGCCAGTATACGAAACAGGAGATCTTGGAGCTTTATCTGAACCAGATCTACTTCGGACAGGGCGCTTATGGCGTGCAGGCGGCGGCGAAGACGTACTTCGGCAAGAACGTCGAGGATCTTGATCTCAACGAATGCGCGATGCTTGCGGGCATACCGAAGAGTCCCAACTACTATTCGCCGTTTAACAACTTCAACGCCGCACAGGAACGCAAGGAAGTCGTGCTCGATCAGATGGAAAAGTACGGCTACATCAATCATGCGACGGCGCGCAAGACGACGGAAGAGAAGCCGACGCTTGCCAATAAGACACAGGCGAAGGATACGACGGGCGCGTACTTCATCGACTATATCACGCAGAAGGTCATTGATCGATACGGCGCCGATGCCATCTATAAGGAAGGCTTGAAGATCTACACGACGATCGACATGACGATGCAGAAGGCAGCGGAAGAGGCCGCGCATACCGTGGCCGTACAGCGCACGGATGGCAATGGAGTGCAGCAGCCGCAGATGGCGCTCGTCGCCATCGATCCGCACACGGGCTACATCAAGGCGATGGTCGGCGGCCGAGGCACGGATCAGTTCAATCGCGCGACGATGGCGGAGCGTCAGCCAGGCTCGTCGTTCAAGCCCTTCGTCTTTGCAGCGGCGCTTGAGGCGAATTATTCCCCCGATACTATCATTGACGACAGCCCGATCAAGATCGGCGGCTGGTCGCCGAAGAATTATAGCGGCAATTACAGCGGCAAGGTGACACTGCGCACGGTGGCGCGCTACTCGCTCAACGTGCCTACGGTCAAGATTGCACAGAAGCTCGGCATAGAAAAGCCGATTTACTATGCGCAGGAGATGGGCATAACGACTCTTGTGCTTGACGGTGAGCGCAACGACAAGAACTTCTCGACGGCGCTCGGCGGACTCACGAAGGGCGTGACGCCTCTGGAACTGACGAGCGCTTACGGGACGTTTGCGAACAAGGGCATACACGTCGAGCCTGTCGCCATCATTAAGATTCTCGACCGCAACGGCAAGGTTCTTGAACAGGCGGAGCTTAAGCAAAAGAGCGTCATCAAGGAAAGCAGTGCAGCGGCGTTGACGAGCATGTTGCAGGATGTCGTGCAGCATGGTACGGGAACGCGTGCGAATATCGGACGTCCTGCCGCAGGCAAGACTGGTACGACGGACAACTATCACGATGCGTGGTTCGTCGGCTACACGCCCGATCTCGTGGCTGGCGTGTGGATCGGCAACGACGACAACACGTCGATGGGCGTGATGTCAGGCGGCATGGCACCAGCAGAAATGTGGAAGGCGTTCATGCAAAAGGTTGTCGCGGGCACACCTGCAAAGAACTTTGACGGTGTTTCATATACCGCAGGAAGTGTCAGCGAGATTAAGGACGAAAAATCTGCGAAGGACGAGAAGCATACAGATAAGAAGGAAAAGAATGCCAAGGATGCGAAAAACGGCAAGGATGCCAGGGATGTGCCAAGGCCCGAGGCAGGCGGCAGAACTATGGGAGACGGCGCACCGCAGGCGGACTCCACGCCCTCTCAGCAGCCGTCGCTCCCTGAACCAGGTGGCGGTCCTGAGCCGGGCGCAGGCGTTTCCAAGGGCAGGGATTGATGTGCTTTTGAAGGATGAGAAAAGAAGGGAAGAGTTCGTTGGCAAATGTTTTTGATGTTTTGAAAGAGCGCGGTTTCATCGCTCAATGCACAGATGAAGAAGGAGTGCGCGAACTGCTCGGCAAAGAGAGCGTGACCTTCTACACAGGGTTCGACCCGACGGCGGACAGTCTTCATGTTGGACATTTCCTCGGACTCATGGCGATGTCGCACATGCAGCGTGCCGGGCATCGTCCCGTGTGCCTCGTGGGCGGCGGCACGGGAACGGTCGGCGATCCTTCGGGGCGCACGGATATGCGCAGGATGCTGACAGACGCGGATATCGAGCACAACTGCGACTGCTTCAAGAAGCAGATCGCGCGTTTCATCGACTTTTCTGAGGGCAAGGCGCTGATGGTCAACAACGGCGATTGGCTGAGGAAGCTCAACTACATCGAACTTCTGCGCGAGGTTGGGGCGCATTTCACCGTGAACCGCATGTTGGCTGCTGAAGCCTACAAAACGCGTTGGGAGAAGGGGCTGACCTTCCTCGAATTCAACTACATGGTCATGCAGGCCTACGACTTTCTGGAACTCAGTCACCGCTGCGGCTGTAAACTGCAGATGGGCGGCGACGATCAGTGGTCGAACATCATCGCGGGTGTCGAGCTGATCCGCAGGAAGGAAGCGAAACCCGCCTACGGACTGACCTTCACGCTTCTCACGAAGAGCGACGGTCAGAAGATGGGCAAGACGGCGGGCGGCGCCCTTTGGCTCGACGCCGAAAAGACATCGCCGTACGATTTCTACCAGTACTGGCGCAACATTGACGATGCCGACGTTGAAAAATGTCTTGCGCTCTTGACATTCCTGCCGATGGAAGAGGTGCGCCGCTTGGGCGCGCTCAGGGATGCGGCAATCAACGAGGCGAAGACGGTGCTCGCCTACGAGGTCACGAAGCTTGTGCATGGAGAGGCGGAAGCGAAGAAGGCGAAGGAGGGAGCCGAGGCGATGTTCGGCGGCGGCGCGGCATCCGCAGAGCTGCCGACGTTCACACTGACCGCCGAGGAGATGGGCGCGAAGCTCCTTGACATCCTCGCAAAGAACGGCGTTTTCCCTTCAAAGAGCGAAGGCAGGCGCCTCATCTCGCAAGGCGGCGTCACGCTCAACGATGCGCGGGTCACGGATGCCGATTATCGTCTGCAGGAGGAGGATTTCTCCGGCGGCACGGCGCTCGTCAAGAAGGGCAAGAAGAAGCATTATCAGCTTGTAAAAGCTTGAAGAAAAGGGCTACGTTATTTAAAATAAGGAGTTGCAAGGTTTCATGTCAGGACATTCCAAATGGGCGAACATCAAGAGGAAAAAGGGCGCGAATGATGCGATTCGCGGCAAGATCACGACGAAGATCGGCAGGGAGATCACCATCGCCGTGCGCATGGGCGGCGGCGATCCGACGGGAAATATGCGACTGAAGCTCGCGCTTTCCAAAGCGAAGGCGAACAACATTCCCAAGGACAACATCCAGCGCGCCATACAGAAGGGTCTCGGCGCTGCCGAGGGAAGCAACTATGAGGAACTGACCTACGAAGGCTACGGGCCGGCGGGCTCCGCCATCATGCTCGACATCCTGACGGACAATCGCAACCGCAGCGCCGCTGATGTGCGCCACATCTTCTCGAAGTACGGCGGCAATCTCGGCGAAACGGGCTGCGTTGGCTGGATGTTCAAGCAGAAGGCCGTGTTCATCGTGGAGAAGGAGACATTCGAGGACGAGGATGAACTCATGGGCATCGTGCTCGATGCGGGCGCGGAGGACTTCAAAGCGGAGGACGACGTCTTCGAAATTACGGCTGATCCCGCTGACTATGACGCGATCGAGGCGGCGCTCGGCGAGAAGGGAATCGAGACGGCATCGGCGGAGATCACGATGGTTCCCGATACGACTGTCAAGCTTGAGGGCAAGGATGCGGAAAAGATGCAGAATCTCATCGATGCCCTTGAGGAAAACGATGATGTGCAGAATGTCTACAGCAACTATGAGTTTGATGAAGAGTAAGTCCGCAGAAGGCGCGGTCGTGCAGTTTTCATCGAGGAGAAGGCATGCTGGCGCTGGGCATTGATCCGGGCACGGCGATCTGCGGCTTTGGCTTCGTGTCCTCGGAGGGAAGCCGCCTCGTACCGCACGCATACGGCGCTCTGACGACGAGTCCAAAGGCTCGCATGGAAGATAGGCTCATGAAGCTCTACGATGGACTTGACGCCTTGATCAAGGAGTACAAGCCCGACGTCATGGGCATCGAGCAGCTTTTCTTCAACCGCAATGTCACGACGGCGATTCCCGTCGGGCAGGCGCGTGGCGTCGTGCTTCTGGCTGCGGCCAAGAATGGCTTGGAAATCGCGGAGCATACGCCGCTGCAGGTCAAGCAGGCGGTGACGGGTTATGGCAAGGCGCGGAAGGAACAGGTCATCTACATGGTCTCAAAGCTTCTGCACCTCGCGAAACCGCCAAAACCCGATGATGTGGCGGATGCGCTTGCCGTAGCCATCTGCACGACGCACTGCATGGCGAGTGCTGCCTGGCGCAATCGCCTGTAGGGAGCATGGATGAATTTAGCGCGGTCTGCGGTTCAATGATTTTTAGGAGATTTTCATGATCGGTTTCCTGCGGGGAAAGGTCGCGCGCCTTTCCCTTGATTTTTGCTTTCTTGACGTTGCAGGCGTCGGCTACCGCGTCTTCATTTCGGGCGCGACGCATGGTCGCCTGCACATGGGCGAAGAAGTGACGCTCTTCACGCATCTTGCCGTGCGCGAGGACGCCATGACGCTCTACGGCTTCTTTTCTGAGGAGGAGTACGAGCTTTTTCAAATGCTCATCTCCGTCACGGGAATCGGTCCCAAGGCGGCGCTTGGCATCTTATCGAACATCACGCCAGAGAACCTCTGTCTTGCCGTAAGGAATAAGAAGGCGGACATTTTGACGAAGGCTCCAGGAATTGGCAAGAAGTCGGCGGAACGCATCATCTTGGAACTCAAGGACAAGATGAAGGGATTTATGACGGAGCACGAAACGATTGTCGAGGAAGGCTTGCTCGAAGAGCCTGTCGAAGATACGATGCTTGCCGAGGCGGGCGCCGCGCTCCTCTCGCTCGGCTACACGCAGGCGGAGTTCACGCCGATCCTGCGGCGTGCCAAGGACTGCAAGGACGCTGAGGCGCTGATTCGTTTTGCGTTGAAGGAGTTTGCCCAACATCGCTGAGAAAGGAGGGGCGGAATGGAGGAAATGGAAGGGCGCATCATTGCGCAGGACGAACGGACAGAGGACACATGGCAGTACAGCCTGCGCCCGCGAAAGCTCGCTGAGTACATCGGGCAGAAGAAGGCAAAGGAAAATCTCAAGGTATTCGTGCAGGCGGCATTGAATCGCGGTGAGGCGCTCGACCATGTGCTGCTCTATGGGCCGCCCGGCCTCGGCAAGACGACGCTCGCAGGCATCATCGCCAACGAGCTGGGCGTGAACTTCCGCATCACATCGGGGCCTGCCATCGAGCGCTCAGGCGATCTCGCGGCGCTCCTGACGAATCTCGGCGAGCGCGATGTGCTCTTTATTGATGAGATACACAGGCTTTCCAGAAGCGTCGAGGAGGTGCTGTACTCAGCGATGGAGGACTTCGCGCTCGATATCATCATCGGCAAGGGGCCGAGTGCACGCTCCATCCGTCTTGACATCGCGCCATTCACACTGGTCGGCGCGACGACGAAGGCAGGGGCGCTTGCCGCTCCTCTGCGCGATCGCTTCGGCGTGATCTCGCGTCTGGAGTATTACGAGCCGTCTGAACTCATGCATATCATTGAGCGTGCGGCTGAGATCCTGCAGATTTCCATCGAAAGGAGTGGGGCGGAGAAGATCGCACACCGTTCGCGCGGCACGCCGCGCGTCGCGAACCGCTTGCTGAAGCGCGTGCGCGACTTCGCACAGGTCGAAGGAGCCTCGGCGATCACCGCTGCAATCGCTGACGCGGCTCTCGATCGACTGGAAGTCGACCGCATCGGTCTCGACCATACGGATCGCCGCATGCTCTTGACGATGATTCAAAAGTTCGCGGGTGGGCCAGTGGGACTCGAAACCCTGGCAGCTGCCATCAGCGAGGAGAGCGACACGATCGAGGACGTCTACGAACCTTATCTCTTGCAGCTCGGTTTCATCAATCGCACGCCGCGCGGCCGCATCGTAACGCGCGCCGCCTATGAGCATCTCGGCATACCCTATGTGGAGGAAGGAAAATGAGCTTAAAACTTTTGCTCCATATGTGCTGCGGGCCATGCTCGTGCTATCCTGTCAAGAAACTTCGGCAGGACGGCATTGAGCCTGTTGGCTACTTCTTCAATCCCAATATCCACCCGTACAAAGAATGGGATATGCGTCTGAAGACAGCGAAGGAATTTGCTGCCAAAGTCGAGATGGAAATACGGACGGATGAAAATTACATGCTGCGTGACTTCTTGCAGCGTGCGCTCTTAGCCGAGCGTCTGCCCAACGGCCGCTGCCGCATGTGCTATACATGGCGTTTGGGAGAGGCGGCGCGCTATGCGAGCGAGAATGGCTTTGAGGCATTTACGAGCACGCTTTTCTACAGCATTCATCAGCAGCATGATCTCATGCGCGAGACAGCGGAGTTCTTCGCTCGCAAATACGACATTGAATTTTATTACGAGGACTTCCGCCCGGGCTGGCAGGAAGGCATCGACATCAGTCACGAGTTGGAACTCTACCGTCAGCCGTACTGCGGCTGCATCTTCAGTGAAGAGGAGCGCTACAGCAAAGCGATCCGCAAGGAAAGGAAGAAGCAGGCAAAGGCGAGGAAGCTGGCGCTGCAGATGCAGGAGCAGGAGCTGGAGCTAGAGGCAGTTCAAGCCGCAGAATGAAGAAAGCGCTGATGAGTTCAGCCACCCGTCTTCACACATTTGGATGACTTCATTTTATCAGCGCTTTCTAAAAACTTCCGCCAAAAGCCGAAAGGTTTGGCGGAAGTTTTTATTTTGATGCAAATATATACTGGTTTTTGTTCAGCGGACTATTCATCATCGAGATGAAAGGAGAATTTCTTGCCGGGAATGATGTAGTTGATGAGGAACTGCTCCTCCTCGGGAATGAGCGCCGCGACGTTGACGCGGGCATCGGCGGGCTGCGGGTGCTTGATGATCTGCAGTTCACCCATGTACCTGCCGTAGTCCTTGTTGTCGAGCGTAATGGCGCCATAGGGGCGCATCTTTTGGTTTTGCGGCAGGATGTCTTTTCCCATCTCCTTGAGCAGGGCGCGGCTCTCCTGCGCACGCACGGCGTCACGCGCCTCGTCGAGCCTTGCGGTGAAGACGTGAGCGAGAAGATCCTCCTGCACGGGTTCGCGCAGCGAAAGCTCGGCGCGCATGGTCACGCAGTTCTCCTTGATGACGGCGAGCGTTTCAAGCTCCCCTTGCGACGGCAGGGAGTCGCCGATGAAGATCGAATCCATGCCGATGGCGGCGAGATGCCGCGCGGCGAGGGAAAGCGGGAAGTCACGGTGCATTTCGAGCGTCGGCAGGCCGCAGCGAAGCGGCGAGCGCCGGCGGAAATGGCACGGCACGAAAGCGCCGACTGAGATGCCCGCCTTGTGCAGCATCGCCGTCTTGCGCACGAGCGTCGCCTCGGCAAGCCCCGTTCCTTCGCGTGGGTAGAAATTGTGCAGCGCGTCGATGTTATCGAAGTTCGCATTCTCCTGCAGGAGATCCGTGAGGAATTTGCCTGTGATCGTCGAAGCGTTGATCTGGATGCGCATGTTCTGGGTGTTGCGGCTCAGCTCAGCGACGCGGGCAGCGCCGTAACCGTAGTCGATGCGCAGGGTATGGATGCCCATGAATTGGAAGGCTGAGAGAGAGAAGTGACGCATGCCGAGAAGTTCGAGCGTCTCAGGCGAGATGTCGGAGATGATCTCCATGTCGTGACTGCGGGCCGCCTGCACAATGGCGCTGAATTCCTCCTTGAGGGCGCTGTGATCCGTCTCCGGGATATGCAAGGAGGTGAATATGCGCGTGATGCCAACTTTGGCGGCAGACTCAATGAGTTGAAGATTTTCTTTCGGGGTGTTGTCAAGGCCGGGATAAATGGAGATTCCTGTCTGCATGGCAATGCCTCCTTTCATTAGTTTGATGGCTCTTCGGGGTCTTGGAAGCCGAGCAGCCAAGTAGCGAGAAAGCCTGCGGCATAAGCGGTCAGAAGACCGATGAGGTAAATGGCGACTTTGTCCGTGACGGCGGCGAGCGGCAGCCCGGAGATGCCCATGGCGGCGGCGCCGACCATGAAGGCCGCCTGCACGGCACCGCCAAACGCGCCGCCGATGCAGGCCCCAAGGAAGGGGCGTCCGAGCGGCAGCGTAACACCGTAGATCAACGGCTCGCCGATGCCGAGAACGCCGACGGGAAGAGCCGTCGCCACAGTCTTCCTGAGGAAGGCGCTTCTTGTTCGGCAATAGACGCAGAGCGCTGCGCCGACCTGACCTGCGCCCGCCATGGCGAGCACGGGGAGCAGGATGGTCACGCCGTAGCGTGAGAGAAGCTCCGCATGAATGGGCGTCAATGCCTGATGTACGCCGAGCATGACCATCGGCAGCCACGCTGCGCCAAGCACGAAGCCCGTCAAGGCGCCTCCCTTGTCGATGGCTGCAGTCGCAGCTTGGCCGACCCACTCGGAGAGGACGCCGCCCAAGGGCTGCAGGATGAAGAGGGCGGCAAGACCTGCGATGAGAAGCACGAGCAGCGGCGTGAGGAAGAGGTCGAGCATCTCTGGCACATGGCGGTGCAGCTTCTTTTCGAGCCATGCCGCGAGGGCCGTGACGAGGAGGACGGCGATGATGCCGCCGCGCCCCGGTACGAAGGAGAAACCATCTAAGGAAATGGCGGCGAGTCCCGGATGCGAGAGGATGACGGCGAGCGTGCCGCCAAGCATGGGCGAGCCTCCGAATTCCTTCGCGGCGTTGACGCCGACGAGGATGTTCATACCGAAGAAGACGGCATTTCCCATGAGCCCAAGAAGTGCGGCATAAGGCGTCGCGGCAAGCGCAGGAAAAGCCTTGAGCGCGACGTTCAAAAGCCCCGTGATGATGCCGCAGGCAATGAAGGCAGGAATCAGCGGGATGAAGATGTTGGCGATGCGCTTCAAGAAGAGCTTGGCGGGCGTTGCATTCCTCTTCCGTATGGCTTCATGCAGTGCTTTGCCGTCGCCGACAGCAGAGTTTTGTGCGGCTTGACGTACGGACGGCGCATCTGCAGCATCGCTTCCGGCAGCGGTGTCCGCAGACGGCATTTCTGTCGTCGCGGCTGCAGCTTCTTGTTCGAGCAATTCCTTGAAGCACGCTGTCACGGAGGCGGCGCGGCCGGGACCGAGGATGATCTGCAGCTCTCTCCCGCTCGTATGCGTGCCCAATACGCCGTCGAACGCTTGGATCTTTTGCGTGAGATCGGGCATTTGCTCTTTGAGCTCAAGGCGCAGGCGCGTCATGCAGTTTGCCGCCTTGCAGATATTGGCGGCAGGTCCGACGAGTCGGAGGATTTCCTTTGCAAGCGCTTCGGCTTTCATGAAGATTCCCCCTTGAGAGCGCGTCTGATATAGCCGTCGGAGGCGGCAAGCTGCCGCTGCGCCTCCTCGGCAGGAAGATTAGCGAGGAGCATGA
The DNA here is from genome assembly GCF_000292955.1 of Selenomonas sp. CM52. Lineage (NCBI taxonomy): Bacteria > Bacillati > Bacillota > Negativicutes > Selenomonadales > Selenomonadaceae > Selenomonas > Selenomonas sp. CM52. The sequence continues at coordinate 4,264 of NZ_ALNM01000022.1, read as the reverse complement.
GGATGGCGAGTTTTGCACTGCCCGAAGCCTTCGCCAGCGCTTCTTCCGCCTCAGCGCGGCTTTTTCCTGTCGCTTCGATGACGATGCGCCGCGCCCGTTCATCAAGCTTGGCGTTGGAACTTTTGACATCGACCATGAGGTTGCCGTAGACTTTGCCAAGACGAATCATCGCGCCCGTGGAGAGCATGTTGAGGATGATTTTCTGCGCCGTACCTGCCTTGAGCCGCGTCGAGCCTGTGATGACCTCGGGGCCGGTGACCGCCGTGATCGCGACATCAGCGAGTGCGGCGATGGGGGAGTCGGGCGTGCAGGCGACGGCGATGGTCGCCGTACCGAGCGAGCGCGCGTAGTCGAGGCCGCCGACGACGTAGGGCGTGCGACCCGAAGCTGCGATGCCGCAGAGCACGTCTGAAGAGCTAAGGCCACGTTCTCTGAGATCCTCCTGTGCGAGCGTGAGGGAATCTTCCGCTCCCTCCTGTGCACGGAAGACGGCATTCATACCGCCTGCGATGACGCCCTGTACGAGTTCGGGATTTGTGCCGAAGGTCGGCGGGCATTCGACGGCATCGAGAATGCCGAGCCTGCCTGACGTGCCTGCGCCTAGATAAAAAAGGCGGCCGCCTTTCTTTAGACGAACCGCAATGATTTCCACCGCCCGAGCAATCATGGGCAGGGCGTTTTCCACAGCCTCGAAGACTTTCCTGTCCTCATCATGGATGGTGCGCAGCATGTCGGAAACAGAAAGCTCGTCGATGTGAAGCGTCGCCGCATTGCGTTGCTCCGTCGTGAGCCTGTCAAGATCGATCATGAAGGCAAAGCACCTCGAATTCTTTTTTATCGTTGAGAAGGAATTTAGACTACACGCACAAACGTCCGCTTTGCAGATATTGTGCGCTACCTTTAATGAAAATTATCCAATCGGTCTGCGTCGTCGGCTTGACTTCTTGGACTTTCATAGTAAAAGAAACAACCTTCTTCAAATTCTTTATTTTGACATAAAAGGCGGAAATCCTCTTTTCCTGACAAAGAATTATCAAAAAAGTTCAATAAATTTTTGATAAGAAGAGGAATGTGTCTGCATACATTTGAAACTTGTTCTTGACAAATACCTCATCGACGTATATTCTGTTCAAATAGTCATAGGAAGCGAGGAGGTGTTTTTCTTATGACGGAAAATGAAAAGTATCAGATCACGGGCATGTCGTGCGCGGCGTGCAGTGCGCGTGTTGACAAGGCGGTTCGTCATCTGGCGGGCGTGCGGGAGGTGTCTGTGAACCTTCTGACGAATTCGATGCTCGTAAGTTACGATGCGCCGCTGACGTCGGAGATGATCTGCGCCGCTGTCGAGCATGCGGGCTACGGCGCGAGCCTTGCTGCCGGCAAGGGGGCAGGACGGGCAAAGGATATGCGAGAAGAGCGAGAGGCGCTTGAAGATCATGAGACGCCGAAGATTCTGCGCCGCTTTATCGTGTCGCTCGTGCTCCTCGTGCCGCTTCTCTACGTTTCGATGGGGCACATGCTTCTTGCGCTTCCCATTCCGCAGGCGATGGAGAACAATGCGCTCGTCATCGGCCTTTACGAGCTTCTTCTCGCTGTCGCCGTCATGATCGTCAATCAGAAATTCTTCATCAACGGCTTTCGCAATATCTTTTCGGGCGGCGTGAATATGGATACGCTCGTAGCTCTTGGCAGTGCGGCGGGTTTCGTTTACAGTACGGGAAATCTTTTCTCCATGCTTCTTGCGGCGCGTGCTGGCGACTGGCAGAGCGTCGCGGCGGGCGGCAGGGATTTCTACTTTGAGACGTCCGCGATGATTGTGACGCTCATCACGGTGGGCAAGTGGCTGGAAAGTCGCAGCAAGGGCAAGACGACGAATGCCATCAAGGGGCTCATGGATCTTGCACCCAAGACGGCGCGACTCGTGAAGGAGGGCGAGGAGGTCGTCGTCGCCGCGTCGGAGGTCGCCGTCGGCGACGTCTTCCTCGTACTGCCGGGCGAGAGCTTTCCCGTCGACGGCAAGGTGCTCGAAGGTGAGAGCGCCGTCAACGAGGCGGCGCTGACGGGCGAAAGCCTGCCTGTGGACAAGGCGCCGGGCAGTCTCGTGAGCGCCGCCACGATCAATCAGAACGGTGCTTTGACCTGCGAAGCGCGGCGCGTCGGCGAAGACACGACGCTGCAGCAGATCATCGAGATGGTGCAGAATGCCGCCGCTTCAAAGGCGGAGATCTCGAAGCTCGCTGACAAGGTGTCGGGCGTATTCGTTCCCGTCGTCATTGTTTTGGCTATTGCTACGGGCGCTCTTTGGCTGCTTCTGGGTGAGACGGCGAGCTTCGCTCTCGCGCGTGCTGTCAGCGTGCTCGTCATCAGCTGCCCATGCGCCCTGGGGCTTGCAACGCCCGTCGCCATCATGGTCGGCAGCGGCAAAGGAGCGAAGAACGGCATTCTCTTCAAGACGGCGGCTGCTTTGGAGGCGACGGGAAAGGCAGACTTCGTCGTGCTCGACAAGACGGGCACGATCACGGAAGGAAAGCCTCGCGTGATGGATCTCGTGCCTGCTGCGGGTGTAGGGGAAGAAGAGCTTCTTTGCGTGACGGCCGCCTTGGAGGCGCAGAGTGAACATCCGCTTGCCGTTGCCGTCCGGCGCGAGGCAGAAGAGCGCGGCATTTCTTTCTCGAAGGTGCAGGATTTCCAGGCACTGCCCGGGCATGGCGTCACGGGCACGGCGGAGCTTTCGGGTGAACGTCGAGAGGTGATCGGCGGCAGCATGGCGCTGATGAAGGAGAAAGGGCTTCTGACAGCGGACATGAAGGCGGCGGCGGAAAAGCTCGCGTCGGAGGGAAAGACGCCGCTTTTCTTCGCCGCTGCGGATCGCTTGCTCGGCATCATCGCCGTCGCTGACGCCTTGAAGCCAGATAGCCGCGAGGCGATCGAGGAACTTCTGCGCATGGGCGTGCAGCCCGTCATGCTGACGGGAGACAACCGCCGTACGGCGAACGCGGTCGGCGTGAAGCTCGGCCTTTCTGCCATCGTCGCTGACGTTCTGCCCGACGGCAAGGAAGAGGTCGTGCGCCGTCTGCAGGAGAGCGGCAGGACGATCATGGTAGGAGACGGCATCAATGATGCGCCCGCTTTGACGCGTGCCGATGTCGGCATCGCCATCGGTGCGGGCGCTGACATTGCCATGGATGCTGCCGATGTTGTCCTCATGAAGTCGTCACTCAGGGATGTCGTCGCGGCCATCCGCCTTTCGCGGCAGGTCATCCGCAACATCAAGGAAAATCTCTTCTGGGCGTTTTTCTACAATGTCATCGGCATACCGCTCGCGGCAGGCCTTTGGCTGCCCGTGTTCGGCATCGTATTGAGTCCGATGTTCGGCGCGGCGGCGATGAGCCTTTCGAGTTTCTGTGTCGTGATGAATGCCTTGCGGCTGAACTTTTTTGATGTTTATGACGATAGGAAAGACAAGCGCAAGGTTCTGCGTGAACTGCCCGGCTTCCTTTTACAGAAGGAAGCAGAGGCGGGAGCGGAAGAAGTTGCACAAATGCAGGCAGATGAAAAATTGGAGGCAAGTGTAATGAAAAAGACGATTTCTATCGAAGGTATGATGTGCGGCCACTGCGTCGCCCATGTGACGAAGGCTTTGGAAGGCATGAACGGCGTGGAAAAGGCGGAAGTCAGCCTGGAAAACAAGAATGCCGTCGTCACCCTGAGTGCTGACGTTTCGGACAAGGCTCTTTCGGCGACGATCGTCGATGCAGGCTACAAAGTCGTCGGTATCAGCTGATTGATCATTCGTGCGTGTGCGCCTCCTCTAGGATATAGGGGAGGCGCGTTTGTTCTTTTATAAGGATATAATTAAAATATTTTAACCTGTCGCTTGTGACAGTGCGATATGCAGATTGTTCATGATATAATTTTAGAAAGCACCGATAAAATGAAGTCGCCCAGATTTGTGAAGATGGATGCCTGGATTTATCAGTGATTCCTATTACAATAGATTTATAGATCAGGGAAGCGGTACGCGACCGCTCCTTGTCTACCTCATTACCTAAGCTGTAGAATGAGAGTGCATTGGTCTGACGCGTGATTCCTGGAACATTACGTCCGCAATTAAGTCCGTCATCCATCCTCCCATTCCCAGCAGTTCGTTTTATGCAGGTAGAACTGCGCTTCTGCACGTTCGTGTCAACCCTCAATAGATCGAATCGGCAATGAGGAGTTTGGTTTACCATTGCTACAAATCTATTGTTTTGGAGGGATTCAC
>NZ_ALNM01000021.1:0-25889 GCF_000292955.1 Selenomonas sp. CM52 | reverse complement strand
CGGCATGAGCCTCCGCGTCGCTTTTTTCTATATATCAAATTTATATGTTAATAAGTTTTTCTGGCGCGAAACGAATGATGGCTGCCGAAGAGCCGATGCACTTTCGCGCCGCTGCCAAGTCGGGGAGTTTCCCGCACCCAGGAAGGGAGAAAGAACATGAGCAAGAAAACACGCATCGTCGTCGTCGGCGCAGGATTCGGCGGAGTCAAGGTCGTACGCGAACTGGCAAAGGATAAGAGCCTTGACATCACGATCGTCGATCGCCGCAACTTCCATCTTTTTCAGCCGCTGCTCTATCAGCTCGCGACGTCACTTCTTTCGACCGATGAGATCGCCTATCCGATCCGCGCGTTCTTCCGCCATAACAAAAACGTCGATCTCTTCATGGCGAAGCTTCGCGGTCTCGACAAGGAGCGCAAGGTCGTCATCACGAATCACGGTGAGATTCCCTACGATTATCTGGTTCTCGCGGCGGGCGCGACGACGAATTTCTTCGGCATGGAGAGCGTCGAGGAGCATTCCTTCCCGATGAAGACCTTGCAGGAGGCGCTGCACATCCGCAATCATGTCATCCACATGTTCGAGCGCGCCAACAAGATCGAGCATAATGAGGAGGAGCGCCGCCGCATGCTGAACTTCGTCGTCGTCGGCGGCGGCCCGACGGGCGTCGAACTCGCAGGCTCTCTGGCCGAGGTCATCAACCTCATCATGAAGGACGAGTATCACAATCTTTCGCCCGATGAGATCAGCGTCAAGCTCGTCGAGGCGACGGGCGGGCTTCTGCCTATGATGCCGCCCGATCTGCAGCAGGAAACGGTGCGCGTCTTGGAGAAGAAAGGTATCGACGTCATGCTCAATACGCAGGTCGCAGGCTGCGACAAGAACAGCCTGATCTTGAAGGATGGACGGGTCATTCCGACGAATACGGTCATTTGGGCGGCGGGCGTCAAGGCGGTGCCGATCATCAGTAAGCTCGGCTTCGCGTGCGACCGCGCAGGACGCGTCATCGTCAACGAGAAGCTGCAGGTCGAGGGCGAGCGCGACATCTTCGCCATCGGCGACTGCGCCTCCTTCTGCCACGGCACGGAGCGCCCGTTGGCGACGGTCGCGCCCGTCGCGACGCAGGGCGGTGCCGTCGCTGCGCGCAATATCAAGCGACTGATCGCGGGCGATGAGAACTTGGAGACGTTCCACTACAAGGATCAGGGCGCGATGGCGACGATCGGCAGGACGGAGGCCGTCGTCAATATGAACGGCACGAAGATGAAGGGCTTCATCGCCTGGGTCGTCTGGATGTTCGTCCACCTCCTGCGTCTCGCGGGCGCACATACGAATACGACGGTGCTCTTAAAGTGGACATGGAATCTTTTGTCGGGCACGCGTCTTGGCCGCATCATCACGAATATGCAATACGACGAGTCGCGCGAGCTTCGGCCGATGCCGCTCGATCCGGAGGAGAAGGGTTGAACTTGCAGAAAAACTATCATTGCTATTGGAAAAAAAGTGCCGCCGCCTTGGCTTTGTGCCTTGCGGCGGCGGCACTTTCGCCGCAGGGAGCGGAGCGCGCGGAAGCTGCGGCGACCTTGGGCGAAGCGCACATGACGGCGTATGCCGCGACGAAGGACCGTACGATCGTGCTGGAGCGCGATGCGGCGCAGAAGGAGGCGGGCGCTCCCATGGAGGAGGATGCGAATGCAAAGAATGAACGTATGGACGAGAGGGCGGCGGCAGGCGCAAAGCCGCCGATGTCCGTGAATCCTGAGGGGAAGGAGGTGGTGCGCAAGCTGCCGAAGAAGCTGCGCTTCTTGTGGCAGCCCGTCGCCGACGCCGTGCGCTACGAGTTCGTCATCGAGGAGGGCACGGGGGAGAAAGCGAAGGTCGTCTACCGCGACACGCATGTGTTCAACAACGGTGTGGAAATCGCGCTCGCAGGACGCGGCTGGCTCGATGCGAACCACTATTGGCGCGTGCGTGCGCTCGATTACGACGGCAACGCACGCTCGGCTTTTACGCCGCCTGCCGCCGTCGAGCTGGCCGAGATGGATCCGGCGGCGCCGCATCCGACGAGCGAATTCCAGAAGATGGACTATGTGCCGCTCTATCCGACGTACTCGTGGATTCCTGTGCAGGGGGCTGCTGAGTACGAGGTCTCCGTTTGGAAGCGAGGCAAGACGGAGCCCGCGCTCCTGCACATGCTTTACGCGACCGACCTCACCTGTTACGATACCTACGGTTTCACGACGCCCGGCAATTACTACTGGAAGGTGCGTGCCCTTGACGCTGCACGCCAGCCCATCAGCGGCTGGTCGGAGAACGTGCCGTTCGAGGTTAAGTCTCCCGTCGCTGTCGCCGCGCTCGGCGACAGCATCACGCACGGCGGCGGCGCCATCGTCTACGGCCCTGACCGCGCAATCTACGATTGGGAAACGTACGCGGCATTTCCCATTAAGAACCTCGGCTACTCAGGCGATACCGTCGAGGCGATGGAAGCGCGTTTCGAACGCGACGTGCTGCCGTTTCGCCCGAAGATCCTCGTCATCATGGGAGGCGTGAACAACTATCGCGTGGGCGGCAGGGCGACGGATATCATCGCCGTGCTCGCACGCATCCGCGACAAGTGCACGGCGCACGGCATCACGCCTGTCTTCTCTACGGTCACTTCGCTCAATCCCGCGAAGATTGCGAAGCTGCAGTATGCGCAGAATCCGCCCGCCAACTGGAGCGACGAGCAGGCGGCGCTCAACCGCTGGATCTTGTCGCAGCCCTACTGCGTCGACATCACGACGGTTCTCTCCGATGAGCGAGGGCAGCTTGAGGATATTTACACAACCGACGGCCTGCATCCCGACAGCGCGGCGAAGCGCTTCATCGGCGAGACGATCAGCAACTACCTGCGTGCGAGGTTTCCGCAGGTGGTCGAGCCGATTTTGCGCGAGCCGAGAGTGTGAAGAAGGGAGTTTCCAGAATAAGAGCTGCCCGCGTTGTCCGCACGGGCGGCTCTTATTCTGTCTGAATCCTGTGGTAGGCAAAGTTTGTGGAATGTTGCTCTGAACTATGCTATACTTTATGCGTTGCCGCCTCCAGACTGGCACGGGAAGGAGGGTATCGGTGATGTTAGGTACATTTATTCTCTCCATCTTGGCTGGTGTAATTGCCAATCACATTAGCAAATGGCTCGATGAGAGGGAGAACGACGGCGACGAGCCTAGGGAGTAAGCCCACCTGCAATAAGGGAATAGAAAATCCCCCAAGCTGCAATCTTGGGGGATTTTCGCGTATCGGTTATGATACTAGGTACATTTGCCAGTCACAGTATAGCATACTTTACTGTTTTCATGCAAGTCGAATATAGTGGCTTTGCCCTGCTCTCCGGCAGGTTTTGCGTTTTTTAGACCGTCGCCTTGCCCCAGACCGTGCCGCGTTCCTCAAAGATGGCTCTGCCCGCAGTGAGGTCTGTCAGAGCCGCCTGAACGGGAGCGAGCTGTCGCTCTTCCAACAGCAGCAGCAAGGTGACCTTTTCCTCGTAAATCGCATCCTCCGTGCGAAGATCCTCCTGCCGCACGAAGTTTTCGACGAGTGCGAGAAGCGTGTAGTCGACCGTCACGGCGAGACGCGTAAGCTGCAGGCTGCGCACGAGGGAAGAGGCTTCGAGCGCGAGGTGTGCGGCGTGGCCGTAGGCGCGGATGAGGCCGCCCGCGCCGAGTTTGATGCCACCGAAGTAGCGCGTGACGACGACGACGGTATCGACGAGGCCGCGCTTCTTGATCGCTTCCAAGATGGGATTGCCCGAGGTGCCGCCCGGCTCGCCGTCGTCGTTCGACTTCTGCCTTTCGCCGCCTGCGCCGAGCACCCAGGCGCTCGGATTGTGGCGTGCGTCGTAATACTTCTTCTTGCAGGAAAGCAGGAAGGCGCGCGCTTCCTCTTCCGTTGCCGCGTGAGCGGCTTCGGCGATGAAGCGAGATCGCTGAATCTCATATTCGGCTGTGCCGCCCGTTTCGATCGTCGTGAAATTTTCCATGTGCTTTCTGATCTTCCTTATGATTTAATTCCGCAACGTTCGTTGTGGATGCGTATGCGTCTACTATATACTATATATAGTAACACATCTCCCAGTGAAAAACGAGAGGGCTCGGAGTGGTAAAAATTCTTGCGATTCTCAGAAATATTCGCTTGGCATTTCCCTGCGTTTGGTGTAGTATTGTCCTTAAGCTGTATTCGTGCAGAGGGTTTCTCTAGGGGGTTTTAACTTCATCATACGGAAGGTTGTGTTATCAAGGCCATGAATGGGACGCAGATGAACAGAGGGTTGAAGAACAGGCATGTGCAGATGATTTCGCTCGGCGGGGTCATTGGCAGCGGCTATTTTCTCGGCACGGGGTATGTGCTGGAAAAGGCAGGGCCGGCGGCGATCCTGGCGTATCTTTTGGGTGGGGTCATCGTGCTCTGCGTCATGCTCTCCTTGGCGGAGCTGGCGGTTGCCAAGCCTGTTTCGGGTTCTTTCGTTGCCTATGCGCGAGAGAACATCTCTTCGACGTGGGCGTGCGGCGTGGGCTGGGCATACTGGCTCAACTGGATGGCGTATGTGCCGTCCGAGATGATCGCCGCGGGCATCATCATGAACAATTTCGTGCCCGAAGTCAGCCAACTGTGGTGGGCTGTGTTCTTCGGCCTCGTCGTGACCGTGCTGAACCTCTTTCGCGTCGACAAGTTCGGCGAGAGCGAGTTCTGGCTGTCCCTTGTGAAGATCCTGGCCTTGGTTGCCTTCAGTGTCGTGGCGGCGCTCATCTGTCTTGGCCTTTTCGGCGGAGAGGGATTTATCGGCACGCGCATCCTCCTTTCGAGCGGCGGATTCACACCGAACGGCTGGTGGGCGATCGTCCTGACGATGGTCATCATCCTCGTGAATTTCCAAGGTACGGAGATCATCGGCCTTGCGGCGGGCGAGTGCAAAGAGCCGGAAAAGAGCATCCCCATCGCCGTGCGCAACGTTACATGGCGCATCATCGCGCTCTACATCGTCCCGATCTCCCTCCTGATCTCCATTCTGCCGTGGGAAGAGGCGAGCATCTCCGAAAGCGTCTTTGCGGCGGCGCTCGCCGCGCACGGCCTCGACTCCTTGGCGGCCGCGCTCGCCTTCGTCGTTCTGACGGCCGCCGTGTCGTGCTCGAACTCGGGTCTCTATTCGAGTGCGCGGGCGCTCTATTCGCTCGCACGCATGGACATGGCGCCGGCCTTTCTCGCCCAGATCAACAGCAAGGGCGTGCCGCGCAATTCCATCCTCATGTCGGTTTCGGCGTGCTGGCTCGTCATCTTGCTCTACACGTTTGATCCCGATTCGGCGGTCTATACGTATCTTCTCGCGGTGTCGGGCTGCACGGGGGCGATCGCGTGGATCTCGATCTGCTGGAGCCAGTACCGCTTCCGCCGCCGCCTCATCGCCGAGGGATTGGAGCATACCCTGCGCTACAAGACGCCGTTCTTTCCTTACGTGACGCTCTTTGGCATCTGGGCGCAGGTCTTCTGCCTCGTTGTGCTCGCTTTCACACCCGACCTGCGGCAGGCATTCTACATGGGCGTGCCGATGCTCGTCGTGCCGATGCTCTGGCACAGGCTGCGCAGCCTATACCGCGCACGCGTCGCAGCGGCGAGAAATGGCTGAATGAAATAAAATGGGAGCTTCGCATACGTCCTTGACGTATGCGAAGCTCCCATTTTATTCGTCCTTTTCCGGCGAAATCGTGAGATTTTCGCGCAGTGCGCTGATTTCTTCGGCGAGGAAGAGGCCTGGCGGCGATTCGCGGATCATCGTGTCCTCCAGGATACGGCTCTGCTCGGCGGGATCGCGCGTGAGGAGCTGCGCGGGGTCTGCGGCGTTCTTCGTGCGACTGATTGCCTGCTGCTGCGCTTCGGCGTAGGCGAGCGTCTTCTGCCGCACGGCGGCGCAGAGATCGTAGTTGATGCCGCTGAGTGCGAGCGGCGGGATGTGTGCGTCGACGGCGTCACGCGTGTGTTTGGCATCCTCGGCGAGCTGCGTGAGACGCACATAGGCCGTCTGGATGTCGATCGCGCCCTCCTTGAAGCTCTCGAGGATGTTGTGGTACTGCTGCCAGTTGTAGTCGAGCTGCGTGATGTTCTTCTTGTGCTCGTCGTACCAGGCGGTGAAGATTTCCTGCTGCTGATGAATCTCGCTGCGCTCCTCCTCCGTCATCTTGGGCGCGGGCGGTGGCGGGAAGCTCCAGAACGCCGCCGCTCCCGCTAAGAGGAGCGTGAGGGAGAAGAGAGCCCAGATCTTTCGGTTGGGAAGCCAGCGGTAGAGCAGCACGAGGGATAGGAAGATGAGAGCGAGCAGGATGTATTTGTATGATGGCATAGGTTTTTTCCTTTCGCGGAGGGAGGAGCAGCAGACAAAACTTTCCTCCATTGTAACATAAGGAAGTCCTTGCGTGAAGCGATGAAAGCCGTTATACTGAAACAGTGTGGACGTGAGAAAGATTCGCGCGGAAAGGTGGAAGCGCATGCTGACGATCGTTATGCTTTTGACGGGGGATGTGCAGGAAGCGCGCATGGTGCGGGCATACCTGCAGGAAAATTATTCGGGAGAGGAATACGAGCGCATCCTTGTCTACTGCGGCGAGAATGCGGAGGCCGTGACTTTTTTGGATCAAGATCCTTCTGCGGTGCTCTTCGACGGCAGGGGAGCAGGTATAGCGGCTTCATGCAACGCGGCGCTTCAATATGCGAGCGGACGGGAAATTTTGTTTTCAGCAGCGCCCTACGTCCTTGTGCGGCCGGCACTCCGCGCTATGCAGCGGGCAGCGGGCGTCATTGATGGCATCTCTCTCGTTGTGCCGATGTTGAAGGATCCTTGGGGATTGGATCGGGTGCAGGCGCTGGCCGCAGACCGGTGTGCTCCTTATCAAGATGCAGAGGGGTTGCTCCGCTTTTCCGAAGATTTATCCGTGAATTTGGACGTTTTGCCTGTTTCGGTTTCCCTGGATTTCTGCTTCTTGACGCAGCGCCAAACTCTGCTGGACATGGGAGGCTTCTCGGAGGAGTTTCGTACGACTCCGTTCCTCATGCTTGATTTCTGCCTGCGTTTTTGGCAGGCAGATCGGCCTTGTATTGCAGCGTGCGGGGCGTTTGCCCATGAAAATGCTTTTGAATTGTTCTATGATGCACAAGATGATGCGAGATTTACACAAAAGTATGGCTTGAGTTATTCGTATTCTTTCATACCGCGCACGGAACTCTTGGAGCATATGGACCTCCAAAAAGATGGACTCAATGTGCTTGAAGTTGGTTGTGCCTGCGGGGCAACGCTCCTTGCTATTCGCAATGCGAATCCTAAGGCGGAAGTCTATGGCATTGAATTTGATAAAAAAGCGGCGGAGATGGCACGCCACTTTGCCGTCGTTGAGGCGCTCAATGTGGAGAAGCTGGATCGACCTGCGTGGTATGAGAAGTTTGACTACATCATCTTGGGCGATGTTATTGAGCATCTGCGAGAACCTTGGCAGACGATGAAAAATCTTGCCGCAGTTTTGAAGCCCGGCGGATGTGTCATCATCAGTGTTCCAAATATCATGCATTTCTCTGTCTTCCGCATGATGTTGAAAGGCCGCTGGCAGTACGAGGAAGCAGGAATCCTCGATCGCACGCATCTTCGTTTTTTCACGCGCACGGAGATTGTTGCGCTTTTGCAGGAGGCCGGTCTTGAACTGCAGGAGGTTTTTGATTCAAAGATTGCAGAAAGCGAACAAGATCAGGCCTTTATCGCGCAGCTTGCCACCCTTTTGCCGCCGGATGTCGATGCGAAAGAGCTGCATGCTTTTCAATGGAAGGTCGTAGCAAAGAAGAGATAGGGGAGAGTTTGTGGAGAAGAAGAGCGTCTGGCGCATCTGCCGCGCGATCGTTCGCGGCTATTGGTTTTCCGAGGAGAAGTGGAAGGCGCGAGGGCTTCTCGCCGTCGTCATCGCGCTGAATTTCGTTGCGGTCGGCATGCTCGTCCTGATCAACGATTGGTACAACGAGTTCTACAACGCTTTGCAGGCTTACGAGTACGAGCTTTTCTGGCCGCTCGTCGGCAAGTTCGCTTTTCTCGCCTTCGTGCATATCGCCGTCGCCGTCTACGCCATCTATCTGCGGCAGATGTTGCAGATCAAATGGCGCACATGGCTCACGGATCGCTACCTCGCACGCTGGATGGAGAACCGCGCCTATTACAAGCTCGAAACGCTCGTCGAGGGCACGGACAATCCCGACCAGCGAATATCGGAGGACATCGGGCAGTTCGTCGAGCTGACGCTCACACTCTCCGTGGGCTTCTTGAAGCAGCTGACGACGCTCGCGGCGTTTGCCGTCGTCTTGTGGAATCTGTCAGGCGTTTTGACCGTTCCTGTCGGCAGCTGGGAGTTCCACATCTACGGCTACATGCTGTGGTTCTCGCTCATCTACTCCGTCTTGGGCACGGTCGGCGCGCACCGTGTCGGCAGGAAGCTCATCGGGCTGAACTTCGAGAAGCAGCGCTTCGAGGCAGACTTCCGCTTCAGCATGATGCGCGTGCGCGAAAACAGCGAGAGCGTCGCCTTCTACGGCGGCGAGACGCAGGAGGTGCGCGGCTTTTCCGAGCGCTTCGCGCGCGTCATCGGCAACTTCCGCGAACTCATGCGTCAGACGAAGATCCTGAACTTCTACATCAACGGCTACGCGCAGCTCGCGATCATCGTGCCTCTCGTCATGGCGGCGCCGCGCTACTTCGGCGGGGAGATGGCCTTGGGCGGACTCATGCAGACGATTTCGGCCTTTGGCAAGGTGCAGGACGCGCTTTCCTACTTCGTCGAGGCATACGGCTCGATTGCCGAGTATGCGGCTGTCGTGCGTCGACTGAGCGGCTTCACGGCGCACATGGAAGAGGTCGATGCCAAGGAGAGCGCTGTCACGCTTTCGACGTCTTCAGGCGGTCTCGAAGTGGAAGAACTTTGCGTCTCCCTGCCCGACGGCACGGAACTTTTGCAAGGTTGCTCGTTTTCGCTTGCACCGGGCGAAGCGCTTCTCGTCACGGGCGCGTCGGGCGCGGGCAAGTCGACGCTTCTTCGCGCTCTTGCGGGGCTTTGGCCGTTCGCGCATGGCCGCGCGGCGTTCCCAGCGAATGAAAAGCGGCTCTTCCTTTCACAGCGCCCTTATCTGCCGCTCGGCACGCTGGCGCGTGCCGTTGCTTATCCTTTGACGGCGCAAGGGCCGCGCGAGGAGATGGAGCGTGCCCTGCGGCTCGTCGGCATGGGAGCCTTTCTTCCGCGGCTCGACGAGACTGCCGATTGGAGCCACATCCTTTCGCTTGGCGAGCAGCAGCGCATCGCCTTTGCACGCATCCTGCTCGTGCGCCCCGCGTGGGCGTTCCTCGACGAGGCGACGAGTGCGCTCGACGAGGCGCGCGAGCAGGAAATGTATGAAATGCTCGCGCACGAGCTGCCCGAGATGGGCATCGTGAGCGTCGGGCATCGCTCGACGCTTCGAGAGCAGCACGAAAGGGAACTTCATCTCGATGGGGCGGGCGGCTTTTCAACGCGCGTGCTCACGGAATCAGCATGAACGAAAAATGAACCAAGAGTGAACCAGAAACAGAAAGCGGGTATCTCCTATATGAATCGCAGAAATTTCCTCAAAAATGCCGTCCTTCTTGCCGCAGGCGCCTATGTCGCGCCGAGTCTCCTCGTGCCCGAGGAGGCGAAGGCAGCCATCTCGAACGGCGTGCATGTCGTGGAGACGAATCTGACGTTCTTGGAGCTCGACAAGCGAAGCTTCACGGACAGCATCATCCTGCACCATATCGGCGACACGGATCGCGAGGTGTCGGCAGCGACGATTCACCAGTGGCATCTGCAGAACGGTTGGTCGGGCATCGGCTATCACTTCGTCGTGCACAAGAACGGCATCATCGAGCGCGGGCGTCCGCTCGACGCCGTTGGCGCGCATTGCTGGCACCACAACGCGACGTCGATCGGCATCAACCTTGTCGGCAATTTCGAGCAGGCAGAACCGACGACCGTGCAGCTTGATTCCGCCATGCGACTCATCGCGGAACTTTCGCATCGCTACAAGCTAAAGCCTGGCGAGGGTACGGTCTTTGGCCATCGCGATTTCAACTCGACGCTCTGCCCGGGCAAGAACCTCTATGCGAAGCTCTCGGGGCTTTGTGCGAGCGCTTCGCGCCTGTAGGAGGACGACATGAGCGAATCGTATCATTATCGGCGAATCCCGAAGCCGCCACCAGAGGTGAAGGCGCAGGAAAAGACGCGCGGACGAAACACGAAGCGCAACCTCACGCTCGTCATCCTCGGACTTGGCTACTCACTCTACACGCATGATGTGCCGCTTCTCATCGCTGCGGTCTCCATTCTGCTCTTCTTTTTGCAGCCGCTCGCGGAAAAGTACCTCGGGAGTTTCGGCAAGGCGACATCAGGCTTCTTGCGGGGCATCGGCATAGCGCTCTTCATCGGGGCGATCGCCATGCTTTTTCTTTGACGGGCGGCGTGCGGCCGCCCTTTTTATGTGCTGCGTTCCGTGGACAAGCGTTTGAAAAAACGAGAAAAAAACATTTTCCGCGGCTATTACAGCAGGAAATCTTCGTGTTTTGTGGAATAGATATAAAAACGTAAGAAAATACGAAAGAGCAAGACATTCGTTTCCTCCGCATGGGCGGAAAAGCGCGATGGTTAGCAAGGTGAAATATGGGCGCGGCAAGTTGCGCCCCGGGGAGGGATTTTTATGAGAAAAACAGAGTATCTGGCCATGATCTTGGCGGGTGGGCAGGGAAGTCGCCTGGGCGCCTTGACGAAGAAGATCGCAAAGCCCGCCGTACCGTTTGGCGGCAAGTACCGCATCATTGATTTTCCCTTGAGCAACTGCGCCAATTCCGGCATCGACAAGGTCGGCGTCCTCACGCAGTACCGTCCGCTGGAGCTTCACAACTATCTCGGCACGGGAAGCGCGTGGGATCTCGACAAGAAGGACGGCGGCGTCTTCATTCTGCCGCCCTATGCGCGCGAGAAGGGCGCCGACTGGTATCAGGGAACGGCGGACGCCATCTATCAGAACATCAACTTCATCGACATCGTCGATCCCGACTATGTGCTAATCCTTTCGGGCGACCATATCTACACGATGGATTACTCGTGGATGCTTGAGGCGCACAAGGGGCACAAGGCGGAAGCGACGATCGGCGTCATCGAGGTGCCGTGGGAAGAGGCACCTCGCTTCGGCATCATGAACGCCGACAAGGATGGGCGCATCATCGAGTTTGAGGAGAAGCCGTCCGAACCGAAGTCGAACCTCGCCTCGATGGGCATTTACATCTTCAACCGCAAGTTTCTGCAGCAGTACCTGGAAGAGGATGCGAAGGACACCATGTCGAGCCACGACTTCGGTAAGAACATCATCCCGAAGATGCTCGCCGACAAAGCGCGTCTCTTCACCTACGCCTTCGACGGCTATTGGAAGGATGTCGGCACGATCGAGAGCCTGTGGCAGGCGAACATGGATCTTTTGCAGGACGAGCCGCCCTTTGCCCTCGACGGCAATTGGCGCATCTATTCGTCCAATCCGTCGCTGCCGCCGCACTACATTGGGCGCGAGGCGCATGTGAGCCGCTCGATGGTGAGCGAAGGCTCGATGGTCTTCGGCGAGGTGAAGAACTCCGTGATCTTCCAGGGCGTTCGCATCGGCAAGGGCGCACGCGTCACGAATTCGGTCATCATGCCGTTCGCGAAGATCGAGGACGGTGCCGTCGTCGATCATGCAATCCTCGCACAGGGGGCGACGATTGCAGCCGGCGCTAAGGTCGAGGGCGAGGAAGGCGCGATCGCCGTCATTCCCGAGAATGAGGTCATAACAGCAGAGGCCGGAAGCAAGCAGGCGGGCTGAGACACTTGCAGCAAGATTTCGAGGAACGGAGTGAAGCATTGTGAACACGGTCATGGGACTCATCAACCTGCAGGAAGACAGCGGGCGCATCAAGGAGCTGACCGAAAGACGGCCCATCGGCTCCATGCCGTTTGCAGGGCGCTACCGCGTCATTGACTTCGCACTTTCGAGCATGGTCAACTCCGGTATCAGCCATGTCGGCATCGTGCTGCCTGAGCAGTCTCGTTCCGTCATGGATCACCTGCGCTCGGGCAAGGACTGGGATCTCGCGAGGCGTCACGAGGGTATGTTCTATCTGCCGCCCGCAAAGGGCGACAAGGACACGCGTCCCGGCGACCTCAAGACCTTCTATCAGAACATCGACTTCGTCGAGCACAGCGCACAGAAGTATGTGCTTCTCGCAAACGCGAGCTACATCTACAATATGAATTTCGCGCCTGTGTTGCGTTTCCATCAGAATACGAATGCGGATATCACAATGGTCTACAACATTGCCAAAGAAGAGGTGTCGGATGAAAGTGTCGTCATCGAGACGGCGGAGAACGGCCTCATCGAGGACATCGCCATGAAGCCTGTTGTCTATCAAGGCTCGAAGGTGTCGAACGGAGCGCTGCTCATGGAGAAGCGCATCTTCGTCGACATGGTGCGCTCGACATACGAGCACGGCGGCACGGATCTCGTGCTCGACGGTATCATCCGCCGCGCTGACCACTACACGATGTACGGCTGTATGCACGAGGGCTATACGGCGTGTGTCGCCTCGACCGCCTCGTACTACCGTGCAAACATGGAGGCGCTCGAACCTGCGAATTGGGACGAGCTCTTTATGCAGAACGGCTTCATCTTCACGAAGTCGAAGGACGGTGTACCCGTGCAGTACAAAGAATCCGCGCACGTCCAGAACTCGCTCGTTGCCAACGGCTGCGTCGTCTACGGTGAGGTCGAGAACAGCATCCTGTTCCGCGGCGTGACGGTGGGCGAGGGCGTCAAGATCCGGAATTCCATCATCATGGAGAAGTGCGACCTTGAGGATGACGCGCTTGTCGAAAATGTGATCTGCGACAAGAACGTCGTGATCACGAAGGGACGCTGGCTCAAGGGGGCGCCAAACTACCCGCTGATCGTCAGTAAGAATGCCGTAGTCTAATAGAAGGGTGCGCCAGCGGCGCGCCCGCAAGGAAGCCGCTCCTGGGCGCTTGCCTCGTGGAAAAGGTGGGGCGCACGGGGCGGCTTTTCGTCAATGAAATCATGAAGCAAGAAGAGCAAGAAAGCAGTCTGCATTTCGTCCGCGTCTCTGTGCGTCGAAGCGCTCGGGGGAGTTTCACTGCGCGGTGATCCGTTTTGTGAAAGGCGTGTAGATCCAAGTGGCTGCCAATGTAAGTTAGGAGGACTGATCTCATGGCAAACAAGAGGAATGAGCTGGGGCTGGCAAAGGAAGGTTTGAAACAAAGGTTTCTGGCTACGGCGCATATCCTGTGGGGCAGCGATTTCGCCGACCTCACGTCGCATGAGGTTTATGCGACCATTGCTGCCGTCGTGAAACAGTACATCAGCGAGAACTGGGTCAAGACGAACAAGGCGTACACGAAGCGTCGCGACAAGCAGGTTTACTACTTTTCAATCGAATTCTTGCTCGGGCGGCTCATGCGTTCGAATCTCGTCAACTTGGGTGAAATGGAGCTTTTCTCCGACGCCTTGGAAGAGCTTGGCGTCGATTTGGATCAGGTTTTCCCAGAGGAGCCGGACGCGGGTCTTGGCAACGGTGGTCTCGGACGTCTCGCAGCCTGCTTCATCGACTCGATGGCCTCTTTGGGGCTTCCCGGGCACGGCTGCAGCATACGCTATCAGTACGGACTCTTCGAGCAGAAGATCATCAAGGGAAACCAGGTCGAGATTCCCGACAACTGGCTCGGCAATGGCTTTGAGTGGGAGTATCGCAAGGCGGACAAGGCGGTCAACGTCAAGTTCAATGGCAATGCCTACATGAAGGAGGAGGACGGCAGCCTCTCTCTTGTACACGAAGACTACCTGACGGTCATGGCTATTCCTTACGACGTGCCGATCGTCGGCTTCCGCAACAATACGGTCAATACGCTGCGCCTGTGGAACGCCGAAGTCAACCGCGATTTTTCCGACTATGGAACAATGACGCACGAGCAGATCCAGGCGAAGAAGGAATACCGCAACTTCGTCGAGAGCATCACGGAGTACCTGTACCCCGACGACAGCTCCTACGAAGGGCGCCGCCTGCGCCTCATCCAGGAGTACTTCTTCGTGTCGGCGGGCGTGCAGAGCATCGTGCGCCACTACCTGCTCGCGGGCATGAACATCAAGGATTTCGCGAAGAAGATCGCCATTCACATCAACGATACGCATCCGGCGGTCGCCGTCGCTGAGCTCATGCGCATCCTTGTCGATGAAGAGAGGATGGACTGGGACGAGGCGTGGGAGATCACGCGCGAGACGATGGCGTACACAAACCATACGATCATGCCGGAAGCCTTGGAGAAGTGGCCGATCGACATGTTCCGCCCGCTTCTGCCGCGCATCTACATGATCGTCGAGGAGATCAACCGCCGCCACATCGAGGAGGTGCGCAGGCGCTTCCCGAACGACGAGCAGATGGTGCGCGAGCTTTCCATCATCGAGGACGGGCAGGTGCACATGGCGCGGCTCGCCATTGTCGGCAGCCACAGCGTCAACGGCGTCGCAGCGATCCATACGGACATCCTGAAGAAAGACACGTTGAAGTTCTTCAACCGTTACTATCCGACGAAGTTCAACAACAAGACGAACGGCATCACGCATCGCCGCTGGCTCATCGGCGCGAATCCTGAGCTGACCGCGCTCATCGACGAGACGATCGGTGACGCATGGCAGAAGGCGCCCGATCAGCTCTCTCACCTCAACGATCATGTGACGGACAAAGCGTTTTTGGCGGAACTTTCGAAGATCAAGCGCCTCCGAAAGGTCGATCTTTCCGACTATATCCACATGCATGGTGGTATCCTCGTCGATCCTGACATGATCTTTGATGTTCAAGTCAAGCGCATCCATTCGTACAAGCGCCAGATCATGAACATCCTGCATATCATGTATCTCTACCATGAGCTGAAGACGAACAAGCGCTTCCGCATTCCGCCGACGGCGCGCTTCTTCGGCGGCAAGGCGGCGCCCGGCTACTACATCGCGAAGGAGACGATCCGCCTGATCAACGCCGTCGCCGACAAGGTCAACAACGACAAGGCGGTCAGCGACATGCTCAAGGTCGTCTTCATCGAGAACTTCGGCGTTTCTATCGGCGAGATCGTCTATCCGGCAGCCGACATCTCTGAGCAGATTTCGACGGCTTCGAAAGAAGCCTCAGGCACGGGCAACATGAAGTTCATGATGAACGGTGCTCTGACGCTCGGCACGCTCGACGGCGCGAACGTTGAGATCAGCCAGGCGGTTGGCCGCGAGCACTGCGAGATCTTCGGCCTTCGTGCAGAGGAGGTTCTGAATTACTACGCGACGGGCAGTTACAAGGCGTGGGACGAGTACAACACGAATCCCGCCGTGCGCCTCGTCGTCTCGCAGCTCGTCGACGGCACCTACGGTGACTTCCACTCGCTGCGCGATTACCTGATTCAGGGCAACGACGAGTTCTTCGTGTTGAAGGATTTCGGCGCGTACGACAGGGCGCACAAGAACATGAACCGCAAGTACGAGGATCAGGCTGCGTGGCTCAAGTCGTCGGCGATCAACATCGCCAACTCGGGCGTATTTTCTTCGGATCGCACGATCAAGGAGTACGCGGACGACATCTGGCATGTGAAGCCGGCGATCATCGTCTGACGGAAGGCCGGTTTGCTGCCCCTTGCGCGAAGCCGCAGGGGCGGCGGTCGAATATCGCATCTGGTCAGTAAGCTGCAAAGCAAGCCGCAGGCCCGGACAGCGGGAGTGTCTTCCCGCATCGAAGCGAGGGCTGACGGAAGTGCGGAAGAATGCAGCGTCGCATCTTGACGCATGCGCGTTTTCTCCGCGTTTCCTAGAGTTTTTCTAAGCTGGGAGGAATTTTTGTGAACGTATCTGCTTTGAGTGAGTTCGATTTATTCTTATACCACCAAGGGACCAACTACCACGCTTACGAGATGCTCGGCGCCCACTTCGTGGAGAAGGACGGCAGGAAGGGCGTGCGCTTTTCCGTCTGGGCGCCTCATGCGAAGTCCGTGAGCGTCGTCGGCGACTTCAACAATTGGGACACGCGCACGCACACGATGGAAAAGATCGGCGACGGTGAGATCTGGGTGACGTTCATCGAGGGGCTCGAAGAAGGCGAGGTCTACAAGTATGCGATCGAGCCGCAGTGGGGCGGCCCGCACATCATGAAGGCCGATCCTTACGGCTTCTATGCGGAGAAGAAGCCCAATACGGCGTCGCGCCTCTACGACTTGAGCAAATATCAGTGGAACGATGCCGCCTGGCAGGAGCGCAAGAAGACGCATCCGTCGTACTCCAACCCCATGCTGACGTACGAGGTTCATCTAGGCTCGTGGCGGCGCACGCTTGAAGGCGGCTATCTGTCGTATCGCGAGCTTGCCGATCAGCTCGTCGGCTACGCGAAGAAGATGAACTATACGCACATCGAAATCATGCCGCTCTGCGAGCATCCGTTTGACGGATCGTGGGGCTATCAGGCGACGGGGTACTACGCGGTCACGAGCCGCTACGGTGAGCCGGATGACTTCCGTTACTTCGTCGACACGGCGCACGCGAACGGCATCGCCGTCATCATGGACTGGGTGCCCGGACACTTCTGCAAGGACGAGCAGGGACTTCGCCACTTCGACGGCATGACGCTCTACGAATCGGACAACGAACAGCGCGCCGAGAACTGGGAGTGGGGCACGACGAACTTCGATTACGGCCGGACGGAGGTACAGAGCTTTCTCATCTCGAACGCCATGTTCTGGTTCGAAGAGTACCACATCGACGGCCTGCGTATCGACGCCGTCGCCAACATGCTCTACCTGAACTACGGCAGGAAGGACGGCGAGTGGCAGCCGAACAAGTACGGCGACACGGGAAATCTGGAAGCCATGGACTTCATCAAGAAGCTCAACGAGGCGATCTTCAAGTTCCATCCCGACGCTTTGATGATCGCCGAGGAGTCGACGGCATGGCCTCTGATCTCGAAGCCCGTCTACATGGGCGGCATGGGATTCAACTACAAGTGGAATATGGGCTGGATGAACGACATGCTCTCGTACATGAGCCTCGACCCCATCTACCGCAAGTGGAATCAGGACAAGGTCACGTTCTCCTTTATGTATGCCTTCAGCGAGAACTTCGTGCTGCCCCTGTCGCACGACGAGGTCGTGCACGGCAAGTGCTCGCTCGTGAGCAAGATGCCCGGTGACTACTGGCAGAAATTCGCGGGACTGCGCGGCTTCTTCGGCTATTGGATGGCGCATCCGGGCAAGAAGCTCCTCTTCATGGGCGGCGAGTTCGCGCAGTTCATCGAGTGGAATTACGACGACAGCCTCGATTGGCACCTCGTCGAGGAGTACCCGATGCACACGAAGATGCTCGAATACTCGCGCGCCTTGAACAAGTTCTACAAGGAAAACCGCCCGTTCTGGGAAGTTGACTTCGACTGGAACGGCTTCGAGTGGATCGACTGCAACGACAGCGAGAACTCCATCATCACGTTCGTCCGAAAGGCCGACAATGACGCGGATTTCCTCGTCGTCCTCTGCAACTTCACGCCCGAGGTGCGACATGACTACCGCATCGGCGTGCCGAAGAAGGGCGAATACCGCGAGGTCTTCAACAGCGACGCCGAGGAGTTCGGCGGCTCGGGCGTGAAAAACGAGGGCGATCTTCATACGGAGGACGTCCCCTGGCATGACCGCGAGCAGTCGCTTGTCATCACGGTGCCGCCGATGGCCACGATCTATCTGAGGCACAAGGATACGCTCCCTTTTGTCAAACGCTCCACGCCTGAAGAGGAGACGGAAGTCCTCGTCGTCAAGGGCGCGGAGAAGAAGAAGGAAAAAGAGCCGAAGAAGCCGGCGGCGGAGGTGAGCGATTCGGCGCAGAAAGAAGCGCCGCAGGCAGAGCAGTCGCCCCGCGAAGCGGCAGAGGGGGAGAAGGCGCACGAAGAGAAGGCGGCGTCTTCCAAAACCGAGACGGTGAAGAAGCCGTCTGTTGCCTCGCAGAAGAAGCCGAAGGGCGGCGAGGCAAAAAAGACTGCCGCCAAGGCTCGTCCGCGCAAGACAGAGACGGCGAAGGGCGCGAAGAAGTCGGCGAAACCGCCGAAGAAGAGCAGCAAGAAGAAAGCGGCTGCCCAATGATCGTGGGGAAATGACAGCTTCGTCCGCCTTGGGGAAGGCGCGAGCCTTCCGAGGCGGGTGCGGGCGATATAGAAGATGGTGCGCTGCGGGGCAGGGGCTGGAAGCCCCGCAGAAGAGAAGGGGGTTCATATCATGCGGGTACTTTATGTTGCTGCTGAAGCGGTGCCGTTCGCCAAGACCGGGGGTCTGGCGGACGTTGCGGGATCTCTCCCGAAGGAACTCGTCAAGCAGGGCGTTGACATCCGCGTCGTCATGCCGAAGTTCGGCAAGATCTCAGCGGAATACATCGACAAGATGGAACATCTTTACGACGGCACGCTGAATGTCGCATGGCGTGACAAGTTCGTCGGCGTTGACCGACTCGTCATGGATGGCGTGACCTACTACTTCATTGACAATGAAGAATACTTTTACCGCGAGGGCTTCTACGGCTACGATGACGATGCGGAGCGCTTCTCCTTCTTCGCGCGCGCTGTCCTGAATCTCCTGGAAGCGATGGATTTCTGGCCCGACATCATCCATGCGAACGACTGGCACGCGGGACTCGTTCCCGTGCTCTTGAAGCTTGAGCACATGGGGGATGCGCGCTACGAGAGGATCCGCACGATCTACACGATCCACAACCTCAAGTATCAGGGCGTCTTTCCGAAGAACGTCATGCAGGATGTCTTAGGACTTGACTGGAAGTATTTCACGAACGGCGATCTGGAATTCTACGATGCCGTCAACTTCATGAAGGGCGGCCTGACCTACGCCGACTATATCTCGACGGTGTCGCGCACCTACGCCGAGGAGATCCAGTACGAATACTTCGGCGAGATGCTTGACGGACTTCTTAGGAAGAGGAGCGCGGACATCTACGGCATCGTTAACGGACTCGACTACGACGTCTACAACCCGGCGACGGACAAGGCGATCTACGAGACGTTCGACATCACGTCCATCGACCGCAAGATCGACAACAAGGTCGCGCTGCAGAAGCAGCTCGGGCTGCCCGTAAATCGCCAGATCCCGATGGTCGCGCTTGTCTCGCGCCTCGTGCCGCCCAAGGGGCTCGATCTCATCGTGCGCGTCATGGATGAGATCCTGCAGCACGAGAACATTCAGTTCGTCGTCCTCGGCACAGGCGACAAGGTCTATGAGGATTGGTTCAAGGGTCTCGCGTGGCGTTTCCCGAGCAAGGTTTCGGCGAACATCCGCTTCTCGAACGAGCTTGCGCAGCGCATCTATGCGGGCGCGACCGTCTTCCTCATGCCGTCGAACTACGAGCCGTGCGGCATCGGCCAGCTCATCGCCATGCGCTACGGCACGATTCCCGTCGTGCGCGAGACGGGCGGACTCAAGGACACGGTCACGCAGTTCAGCAACAAGACGGGCGAGGGCACGGGCTACCTCTTTAGCAACTACAACGCGCACGAAATGATGTACGCCGT
Organism: Selenomonas sp. CM52; assembly: GCF_000292955.1. Lineage (NCBI taxonomy): Bacteria > Bacillati > Bacillota > Negativicutes > Selenomonadales > Selenomonadaceae > Selenomonas > Selenomonas sp. CM52. The sequence continues at coordinate 6,199 of NZ_ALNM01000021.1, read as the reverse complement.
CAAGCGCGCCATCCGCGAATGCAGTACGCTCGAAATCTGGCAGAAGATTGTCAAGAACGCCATGCAGGCGGACTTCAGCTGGAAGAAATCGGCGGGAGAGTACAAGGCGCTCTATGAGAAATTATTGGCGAAGTGAGATTTGGCAAAGCCCAACGCTTGCGTTGGGCTTTCTTGCCTTTCTCGCCTATTAATTTTCTGCGAAGAAAAGACGAAACAAAGTAGAGAAGGGGAAGAGGGAAGTGCGTTTCTATCGGTGCCTTCCTAGCGGATTTCCCTGCTTTTTCGAAGAATTTAGGAGGCGATATTATGGCGCAACGAGAAGCGGAGCACAACTCGCAAGATGTGTTTTACCGCTCGCCCGTGGGACCCGCCGAGGCATCATCCTCCGTCCAACTCGGCATTCGCATCCGGACGCAGGACGAAGTATCGAAGGTCATTCTGCGCCTTTGGCGAGAAGGCGCGGGGGAAAGGCTCATCGAGCTGGAGGCGAAGTCGGCGGAAGGCGTCCAGGACCGCTTTTATGTCGCGCGCATCGATTTGCCCGATACCGGCTGCCTGCTATGGTATTACTTCATCGTTGTCACGAGTTCCGGCACATGGTATTATGGCAACAACAACGAGCATCTGGGCGGCATGGGCGGCATTTACGACAACGCGCCGCCGTCTTTCCAGATCACCGTGTTCAACAAGGGTGCGAAGACCCCAGACTGGGCGAAGCACGCCGTCATGTACCAGATCTTCCCCGATCGCTTCTGCCGCGAGGGCGATGCGATCATCGAGAAGAAGGGCGCCGTCGTGCACGCGCACTGGGGCGACCAGCCTTGCTACTACAAGGATGTCGATACCAGGGAAATCGTGCAGTACGATTTCTTCGGCGGCAATATCAAGGGGCTGAAGTCAAAGCTTCCCTACCTGAGGGAGCTTGGCATTTCCGTCATCTATCTCAATCCCGTTTTCGAGTCGCCGAGCAATCATCACTACGATACGGGCGACTACCACAAGATCGATCCGATCTTCGGCACGAACGAGGAGTTTCAAGAACTCGTGAAGGCGGCGAAGGCCGAGGGCATCCGCATCGTCCTCGATGGCGTATTCAGCCATACGGGAAGCGACAGCATCTACTTCAACCGCGAGGGCAATTACGATAGCCTCGGCGCGTTTCAGTCGCAGGAGTCGCCTTACTACAGCTGGTACAACTTCCATAAGTATCCTTACGAATACGACAGCTGGTGGGGCTTTTCCACGCTGCCGAACGTGACGGAGACGACACCGTCCTACATGGACTTCGTGATCCGCGACGAGAACAGCGTGCTGCACCATTGGACGAAGACGGGCATCGGTGGCTGGCGTCTCGACGTCGTCGACGAACTGCCCGCGAAGTTCACGCAAACGTTCTATCGTGAACTCAAGGCGACGAACCCCGATGCGATCCTCATCGGCGAGGTCTGGGAGGACGCGTCGAACAAGATCAGCTACGGCGTGCCGCGCGAGTACCTTTGCGGCCAGGAGATCGACTCGGCGATGAACTATCCGTTCCGCAAGACGGTTTTGGACTTCCTGCTCAACTACGTTGACGGACGCCAGGCGATGCGCCTTTTGGAGAGCCTCCGAGAAAACTACCCGAAGGAAAACTTTTATGTAATGATGAACCTCATCGGCAGCCACGATGTCGAGCGAGCGATCACGCTCTTGGGTGAGGCGCCGTTCTACGACGGCATGCCGGCGATCCATCAGTCGCGCTTCAAACTCGATGCCGAGCACTACAAGCTCGGCACGGATCGGCTGCGCCTCGCAGCGCTTCTGCAGATGACGTATCCGGGAATGCCGTGCATCTACTACGGCGACGAGATTGGCATGCAGGGCTTCCGCGATCCGTACAACCGCAGCCCGTACGCATGGGAGAATCCTGACATCTCCGTGCGCGACTGGTACAAGAAGCTCATCCGCCTGCGAAACGAGCATACGGCGCTTCAAACGGGCGACCTCCTGCCGCTCGCGGGCGAGGGCAACATCCTCGCCTATGCGCGCACGATCCGAAGCGGCACGGACGAGTTCGGCGCACCTGCGAAGAACGAAGCCTTCGTCGTCGTCATCAACCGCAGTCGTACGCAGGAGGAGAAGGTCATGCTCAATGTCGGCGATTTCCTGCAGGGAACGCTGCAGGAAGCCCTCGAAGGGGAGGAACGCGTGCAGGTTCAGCGCGGCGTCCTGACCGTGAAGCTCCCGCCCCTTTCGGCGCGCATCTACGAGGCCGTGCAGGAGGAAAGGCGCTTCCCGCGCGAAGCGGGCATCCTGCTTCATCCGACGTCCCTGCCGTCGAAGTACGGCATCGGCGATCTTGGCGGCGACGCTTATCGCTTCGTCGATTTCCTCGCCGCTGCCGGTCAGAAGGTCTGGCAGGTTCTGCCGCTGTGCCCCGTCAGCGATTTCGGCTATTCGCCTTATCAATCGCCGTCGGCGTTCGCGGGCAATCCCATGCTCATTTCGCTCGACATGCTCATCGATGACGGACTGCTCGCGGCGCGTGACGTGAAGACGGCGGCCGACAGCGCGACCGCTTTTATCGATTATGAGCGGGCGTGGGCGTTCAAGAAGAAGCATTTGGAGCGTGCGTGGAAGAACTTCCAGAAACAGGGAGAAAGCGACGCTTTCCGGGATTTCTGCGAAAAGGAGGCGGCATGGCTTGATGACTACGCGCTCTTCGAGGCCTTGAAGACTGAGAACAAGAAAGCGCCGTGGTTCGAGTGGAAGCCCGAGCTGAAAGAGCGACAGAACGCCGCTCTTCGTGCGGCGCGAGAGCGCCTGGCGGACGAGATCGGCTGCCAGAAGTTCTGGCAGTATCTGTTTGACAAAGAGTGGAAGCACCTGCACGAGTACGCGCACAAAAAGGGCGTCAAAATCATGGGCGACATGCCCATCTTCGTCTCGCACGACAGCGTCGACGTCTGGGCGAACCAAAACTTGTTCTCGCTCAACGAGGACGGCACGGCGAAGACGGTCGCGGGTGTGCCGCCCGACTACTTCAGCGCGACGGGACAGCTGTGGGGCAACCCACAGTACGACTGGACGGCGATGAAGGAAGACGGCTACGGCTGGTGGAAGGCTCGCTTTCGGAAGCTTTGCTCGCTCGTCGACATCGTGCGCCTCGATCACTTCCGCGGCTTCGAGGCGTATTGGGAGATCGACGGCAAGGCGAAGACAGCGGTCAATGGCTGCTGGCGCAAGGGTCCCGGCAAGGCATTCTTCGAAGAGATGGAGAATTCGGTCGAGAACCTTTCCATCGTCGCCGAGGATCTTGGCATCATCACCAACGAAGTCGAGAAACTGCGCGACGACTGCGGCTATCCGGGCATGAAGGTTTTGCATTTCTGCCTGAACTTCAACGAGATGCGCCGCGTCGGAATCGCCGTGCCCGAAAACTCCATCGTCTACACGGGCACGCACGATAACAATACGACGGTCGGCTGGTTCACGCAGGATCTCGACGCCCCCGAGCGGGCGGCGGTAGCGGAGCTTCTGAACGCACGTATCGACCGGCCGAAGGACATCTGCGATAAGCTCGTCGAGTTTGCCTATGCGTCGAACGCGCGTCTCGTCATCATCCCCATGCAGGATGTACGCGCCCTCGACAGCCGCAGCCGCATGAACGTGCCCGGCACCGTCGGCATCAACTGGCGCTGGCGGCTCAAGGACTTCGCGCATGCCGAAGAGGACGCGAAGCGTCTTAGGGGCTTATGCGAGCTGTACGAAAGGTAGCGTATGCAATGGGACGGCGGAAAAGATCCGCCACCCCTGCAGATATATGATTACAGCAAAGGAGATCTGATACAATGGCTGAAAAGGATTATCTCTATGTGGTGAAGAAGCCCTGCCCGATCTGCAGCATGGAAACGCGTGCGACGAAGGTGCGCTCGCGCCTTATTACCGAGACGGTCGACAACGACCTCTGCACGCACTACAAGGACATCAATCCTTACTACTACCGCATCTGGGTCTGTGAGCACTGCGGCTACGCCGAGGACGAGCGCCACTTCCTGAACGGCGTCGCACCGAAGGCGAAGAAGGAGATTCAGGACTTCCTCGCCGGGCATCATGGGACGAGCGAGTTCAAGGAGCAGCGCACGCGCGACGACGCCATCAAGGCGCTGAAGCTCGCGATCTTCTACACGAAGTTCACGACGGAGACATTCGCCCACAAGGCGGGGCTGAACCTCACGCTCGCATGGATTTACCGTGAGGCAGGCGACAAGGAGAACGAGGAGAAGTTCCTCGCGGAAGCCGGCAAGCTCTACATCGAGTCGCGCTCGCGCGAGGTTTTCCCGCAAGGACAGATGACGGAAGCCGACTGCATCTACCTGATCGGTGCGATCCATTTCCGCCTCGGCGACTACGATACGGCTGGCCGGTATCTGTCGATGCTTATGCACAATAAGGAGCTTGAGACGAAGGAGCGCGTGACTGTCGACCGCGCGAAGGATCTGTGGTCAGATATGCGCGACAAGATGAAGGAAGAGCGTGCCGAGACGTCAGACGATGCGGCTCCCGCAGAGTGAAAAGAAGGGAAGTGCAAATTGCAGAAAACGTATAAGATCTTAGCGCTTTTGCTCGCGCTCGCCTTCCTCGTTCTGCCTGCCGCTGAAGCGGGCAAGAAGGACAAGGCAGAGGAGATGTCGCGCCAGAAGCGTATTATGTTCATTCCGCACGACAACCGTCCGATTTCGGACAAGCAGACGGCGGACGTTGTGCGCGAACTTGGCTACGAGGTCATCGTGCCGCCCGACGACATGCTCGGCAGCCGCACCGACCTCGGGCATCCCGAGGAGCTTTGGACTTGGGCGGAGGAAAATGCGTCCGGGGTTAGTGCCGCCGTCATCTCGTCGGACTCGATGCTCTACGGCAGTCTCGTAGGCTCAAGGAAGCACGACTGCACGCGTGGTGAAATCGTGGCGCGTCTCAAGAACTTCGAGGACTTCCGCGCAGCGCATCCCGCGCTGCCGCTCTACGTCTTCGGCTCGATCATGCGCACGCCGCGTTCGGGCGAGGCGTCGGGCTCGGAAGAGCCGGGCTATTACAAGAACTACGGCGCGGACATCTTTCGCTACACGCTCCTGACGGACAAGCAGGAAGTCGAAGGCTTGACATCCAGGGAAAAGAAGGAATATGCCTTCTTGAAGGAGCTGATTCCTGAAAAGTCCATGGAAGACTGGATGAGCCGCCGCACGAAGAACTTTGCGGCGAATGAAAAGCTCATCGACTATACGAAGAGCGGCGTCTTTGACTACTTCGTGCTCGGGCGCGACGACAATGCGCCGTATTCGCAGACGCACATGGAAGGCCGGAAGCTCCTCGCCTACAGCGCAGGACTCGGCTCCTCGAAGTTTCAGACGATGTCGGGCATCGATGAGATCGGCCTTCTCCTGCTCTCGCGTGCCGTCAACAATATCGAGCACAAGATGCCCTTCATCCACGTTCGTTACAACAAGGGCACGGGTGGGCGCACCGTGCCCGCCTACTCCGACGAGCATATTCAGGACTCGGTGCGTGCCGCCGCCACGGCGGCGGGCGCCGTCCTCATTCAGCGCCCTGAGAAGTCGGAGTACGTCCTGCTCGTCAATACGAATCCCAACGGCAAGACGTATGAAGCGAACGACCGCACGAACGACGGCAAGGTGCGCGACGGCACGCAGTACTTCCTCGACCTGCTCAAGGACTACATCGCCAAAGGTTATCCCGTCGGCATCGCCGACGTCGCCTATGCGAACGGCGCGGACAACGCACTCATGGAAGGTCTGAAGCGCGAGGATCTGCTGTTCAAGCTGCGCGCTTACGCCGGTTGGAATACCCCGACGAACAGCACGGGCTTTGCCGTCGCTGAGGGGCTTCTTGCCGAGCGCATGACGGACGACGCGCGGGACAGCCTGCTGCTCACGCGCTACCTCGACGATTGGGCGTATCAGGCAAACGTCCGCAACAAGATCGCGCGTCAGCTCGGCTGGCTGCGCGGCAGCGGCGTCTACATGAGTCTCGACGACAAGATCCTCGGCGTTCAGTACCGCGCCGACCGCATGATGCGCGAGTTCGCCGATAACAATCTGCCGCCCCTGCCCGCACTGCGCGAGATAAAGGTCAACTTCCCATGGAATCGCATGTTCGAAGCCGACATCGTGACGGCACAGTGATGTAAGAAAAGCGTATAAAA